>NZ_AP023070.1:0-4153 GCF_013030075.1 Neisseria gonorrhoeae | reverse complement strand
CGGGATTTTTTAGCCAAAGAAAAGAACGGATGGCAGTCCCAATGATTGTGCAGTTTTTCAATAGGGGGAAAGGCGGCGGGAGTGGTCCGATAGACTATCTTCTAGGCAAAGACCGCGACCGAGAAGAAGCCAGATTATTACGCGGCGACCCCGAAGAAACCGCCGCCCTGATAAACAGCAGCGATTACGCCAAGAAATACACCGCCGGCTGCCTGAGCTTTGAAGAAAGCAACATCCCCGCCGAACAGAAACACGCCCTGATGGACAGCTTCGAAGAGTGTATTTTTGCAGGCTTGGACAAAGACCAATACAACTGCCTATGGGTAGAACACCGAGACAAAGGGCGTTTGGAACTCAACTTCGTGATACCGAACATCGAGCTTTTGAGCGGAAAGCGGTTACAGCCCTACTACTACGCCGCCGACAGAGGAAGAGTGGACGCATGGCGCACCATGCAGAACCTGACGCACGGATACAGCGACCCAGACGACCCCGCCAAACGGCAGAGCATGACCCAAGCCAAAGACCTGCCGAGAAACACGCAGGAAGCCGCACAGAGCATCACAGAGCATCACAGACGGCTTAGAAGCCCTAGCCCTATCAGGCAAGCTAAAAAGCCGCGCAGACGTGCTGGAAACGCTGGAAAAGGTAGGTTTTGAAATATCACGAGCGACCATCAGCAGCATCAGCATCAAGAACCCGGACCCAAAAGGGCGCAACATCCGACTGAAAGGCGCACTGTATGAGCAAGATTTCCGATTTGGCGAAGACCTTCGAGCAGACATCACGCACCGAAGCCGCCAGCATAGAGCAACAAACGAAAGCAGACTTAGAGACGTTACGGAAAAATATCAACGAGGCATTGAAGCAAAGCGAGCAGAAAATAACCGCCGATATAAACGCCCGGCAGTTACGCATGAGCAAGGCAGTATTCAAGCCCTATCTGTGGAGCTTGCTAGGTATATCGGCGGCAGGGTTGATAGTCATAGCAGGGCTGTTCATAGCGATATGGAGCGTCAAGAACGAGCTGGACGACTTGAAACAGCAGAGAGCCGAAGCAGAGCGCACCCTAGACCTGTTGGAAACCAAGACCAAAGGTTTGACACTGGAAAATTGCCCAGTCGAGAACAGCAAAGCAACGCGGGTATGCGTAGCGACCGAGAAGCGAATGATGAAAGCCTTAACGCACTTGGGCGAAAGGTTGGCAGAGCTAGAGCAGGAAAACACGAGTTTAGCGCAGCAGCTAGCGAGCTTGGCAGCCGAGTTAGAGCGGCAGAGCGAAATACAGCAACGGCAGAGCGAAATCTTGAATCAACTAGCCAAACGATAAGCCAACGACACAAACGAACCCAAAGCAGGGGATGGGGAATGAGCCGATGATTACCGAGAACGAACGCGACAGGCGAACAGCCGCATGGCTGATAGAGACCTACGGGGCAGAAGCCGTAGCGGAAGCAGAAACCCGCATTGCGGGCGCGAGAAAGCCCTATCCGAGCAATATCGCCAAAGTATTGGGGGCTAGCCTACCCGAAGCCCTAAAACGCACAGAAAACGCCGCAGCGCGCCAAAAACTGGCAGGGCTGCGGCGGATGTTGGACGGTAAGGCAGTTAAGACTTCACAAGACTTGTGAAATCAGACCACTGCTCAATGCGGAACGCCCGAATATCGCGGACAGAAGACGGAAACCAAGGCAGAGCTTTTAGCTCGTTGATGGCTGAAAACAGGTTAGCCATATCTTCGTTTTGGCAGGTGTACAAACTTCCCTGAATGCGGGTAAAGCCGAATTTCCGCAGGGTGTATCCAATATCCGCGTAGGCTTGGGAAATGCCTTTCGGATGGTTTTGAGCGGTATCGGCAACCACCAAATCAAAAGAAATCGCGTACATTAGGCAGCCTTTGGGTCTTGAACGATGTGGGACAGTTTGTATTGCGTGTGTTCGCCGCTTTCCGGCAGTTCAATATTTACGAGCCAATCGCCGTCCGGAAGCTGTTCGGCAGGCGTGCCGACGATGTACATCACGCCGTAATCGCCAAAGGTGCGGATTGAACCGGTGGGGATAGTGGTTTGCATGGTTAGTTCTCCTGTTGGGTTTGGTTTTCAGGCTGGTTTGTCATGTACAAAACCCGTTGGGCAGCTTTTTCGGCTGTTGTGCGTTTGATGCCGTCAGGCAGAAAAATTCTCCATTTTTTGGCTAGAACTATATCTGCAAGATCATCAACCGTTGCGCTTTTCAAAGCAGGATTTGCGTTAATTTCCGAATACAGAAAATCTTTGAATGCCGAGTACAGAGCATCGCGGTTTATTGCGTATCTTGTCATGCTGTTTCGCTTTGGTTGTCAGTTTCAGACGGCATAGGCTTGCCGCGCCTGTACCAAGTGGCGCGGGAAATGCCGAAGTGTTCCCACGGTTTATCGCGGCTGATAGAGTTTTCGGCTAGGTAGTCGGCGCGGGATTGCGACCATGCCCGAAAAACGGTTCTTGTGGAACAGCCGAAGCGTTTTGCCAGTTCTTTAGCCGTAACGTCTCGCTTGGTGGTTTTCAGTTTTGGATAGGCCATATTTCAAAGCTCCGTGATGATTTTTGTTCTGCCTGCATTGATGGTTGTTTTCCGCAAACTATTCCGATGAGCCTGCAATTCCGAAAACCGTCGATTGCTGGCTGCAATATCAAACTTGTACCAAACCCAGTTAGCGATTGATTTGGAGATACATTTCACTTCTTTTTCCCACATCGGGACAGGGAAATCCCCATTTACCCGCATACACTGGTAATGCACTTCTTTCAGCCAGCCTTGCACCGTGTAGCCCTGCTGTTTGAACGCCAACACGTTTTTGTGCGCCCAACGGCTCACAAGGTTAAACACCGTGCAATTTCTGCTTAATCCGACCGCTTCCACGTTAGAGCGACCGATATAGGGCTTAAACTTGTCTAAATCCACGAAATCCGCAAGATACTCCAAATCGTAGCCCCTGATTGCGTCAGGAACGCCGCGCAGCGTCAGCCAATGCGGATGTTCGGGATTTTTCGTAATCAGCGATACAAAGCCCACATCACCGCGCAATTTCGCCTTATATGCTGCTTCAAGTGCAGCAAGATAGCGCAGGGCTTTTTGTCTCCCACCGTATTCCGCCGTCAGCACAGGCGCGGAAAGCGCATAGGCAAGGTGTGCGCCGCCGTTTTCCCTGTTGATTGCCGCCCAAGCAGGCATAGGCAGATTATTGTCTTCCCAAGCCAACCCCGCCCCTTCGTAATCCAAGTCAAAGAGCATAAACACACGCAGATGCGGCGGATTGACTTGGATGTAGCGGCGTTTGATGGCGGCAGCGTAAGAGCGCACCAGCATAGGCGCTTCTTTGAAATCTTTGCAGTATGGCTTGTGTGGGATACGTTCTTGCAAGAAGAGGTCGGGTTGGGTGTATAATTGGCTCATGTTGTATCTCGAAACCCCCGTGCAGATTGGCGTTTGGCGGGGGTTTTGCTTTGTCTAAGATTTGCAGATTGTATGCTTGTTTTTAAGATGATACAACTATGTCAAAATAACCATAATCAGATAACAGCCCGATAGGGGTTCTTATTTCAAAATTTTCCAATCCGCAATTTAGCGAAGCCAGCAGGCGAAGCGGTAAAGCTTGGAGCGCAGCAGCGCGACCTAAGCCGGCCAGCAGGGCGGCGTTTTGGGGGAAACATGAAACCAGTTCCGACAGGGCGGCGTGCGTGTTCTTCCCTGAGTTCTTCATGGAGTATCGGCGAAATGCCGTGATGAAATGCCGTTTTTTTGAGCAGAAAGCAGTCAAAAACAGGGGTATTTTGCCCTTTTGACAGGTTCGAGTGCCGCCGAAAAGCGAACAAAGCAACTCATCATCCGAGTCAGCCCGACCGAGTTTGAGACTTTGACCCGACAGAAGACCCATCCGAATTTAGCCCGCTACATTCGGGAGCGGGTTTTGGAAGATGGCAAAGCATCCGACAAAAAAACCGTCAAATTCCAATTCCCGCCCGAAGTCGTGCGCGTCCTTGCAGGCATGGGTAACAACCTGAACCAAATAGCCAAGGCCCTGAACACCGCCGCAAAGGTCGGCACGTTGGGCAATGTGGAAGCACTCAAGGCGACGACCGAGCTGGCAGCGTTGGAACGTTCCTTAAATTCCCTA